>NZ_CP038232.1:0-2500 GCF_006542395.2 Formicincola oecophyllae
ATGAAATCTTCACCTCTGACATTAATAGCAATGAGCAATGCTTTGGTAAAAGCTGGACAAGGTTTATCTTTGCCAGAGAAACGTATTGTCATGCTGGCAATATCTAAATTAGATAGCCGACAACCAATAACTAACCTAGTGCCCATCACTCGCATTACAGCTCGCGAATATGCCGATTTAACTCAATGTGATATGCCTACAGCATATCAAGCTTTACAAAGTGCTGGAGAGCAACTTTTTAAACGCAAAATCACATTCCATAAAATTACTAAAAAAGGTGTCATTACAACGGAAATGCGTTGGGTAGGGCGTTGTACATATCAAGCTGGAGAAGGGTGGGCTGAATTGGCTTGGTGGCCAGAATTATTGCCCTGTTTACTGGATTTAAAAAAACAATTCACAACCTATCATTTGCAACAGGCTACAGCTTTACGTTCAGTTTATTCTTGGAGGTTGATGGAATTATTAATGCGGTTTAAAAATTCAGGATGGGCTGAATATAATTTGAAAGATTTTTGTAATTCTATGGAGGCGACTGAAAAACAGCGTCTGAATTTTGCTAACATTAGAAGGCGAATTATTGAACCTGCAGTTAACGAATTAATTAAAAAAGACCATTGGAATATAAAGTGGTTCTCTATTAAAGAGGGACGCCGTGTAGTGCGACTTAAATTTATATTTTCTCACCACATTAGATCGTAAAAAAAAACCCTTCAGTAAAACTGAAGGGCTACAAACAAAAAAAGCGCCTCAAAGGCGCTTGGATGCGGGAGCAGGATTTGAACCTGCGACCTTCAGGTTATGAGCCTGACGAGCTACCGGACTGCTCCATCCCGCGATAATTTATTAAATTAAGCCAGGAGATTCGGCAGCGTCCTACTTTCCCGCGCCTTAAGGCGCAGTATCATGGGCGCTAAAGACCTTAACTACCGAGTTCGGGATGGGATCGGGTTGGAAATCTTTGCTATAACCACCGAATCTCCTGGCTTAATTTAGTATATATGGTGCTTGATGTGATTGGTTACTGTGCATGTGGAAATACATGAAAAAAATGGGCGATTAGGATCAGTTAGCTAAACGTGTCACCACGCTTTTACACCTGACCTATCAATGTCCTGGTCTTGGACTGCCCTACGAGACCTAGTTTTAAGGCTGGTTTCCCGCTTAGATGCCTTCAGCGGTTATCCATTCCAAACTTAGCTACCCGGCGGTGCCGCTGGCGCGACAACCGGTTCACCAGAGGTTTGTTCATCCCGGTCCTCTCGTACTAGGGACAAATCCTTTCAAGTCTCAAACACCCACGGCAGATAGGGACCGAACTGTCTCACGACGTTCTAAACCCAGCTCACGTACCACTTTAATCGGCGAACAGCCGAACCCTTGGGACCTGCTCCAGCCCCAGGATGTGATGAGCCGACATCGAGGTGCCAAACCTCCCCGTCGATGTGGACTCTTGGGGGAGATCAGCCTGTTATCCCTAGAGTACCTTTTATCCGTTGAGCGATGGCCCGTCCACGTGGAACCACCGGATCACTATGGCCGACTTTCGTCTCTGCTCGAGCTGTCACTCTCACAGTCAGGCGGGCTTATGCCATTGCACTCAACAGTCGGTTTCCGACCGACTTGAGCCCACCATCGCGCGCCTCCGTTATCATTTAGGAGGCGACCGCCCCAGTCAAACTGCCCACCATGCAGGGTCCTGGTTCGGGCTAACCGAACTCAGTTAGACATCAAAAGGATTCAGGGTGGTATTTCAAGGTTGGCTCCACTAAAGCTGGCGCTTCAGTTTCAAAGCCTCCCACCTATCCTACACAGAATTCTTCAGATGCCACTGCAAAGTTGCAGTAAAGGTTCATAGGGTCTTTCCGTCTGACCGCGGGTACCCCGCATCTTCACGGGGAATTCAATTTCGCTGAGTCGATGCTGGAGACAGCGGGGAAGTCGTTACGCCATTCGTGCAGGTCGGAACTTACCCGACAAGGAATTTCGCTACCTTAGGACCGTTATAGTTACGGCCGCCGTTTACCGGGGCTTCAATTCAAAGCTCTCACTTCTCCTTTTAACCTTCCGGCACCGGGCAGGCGTCAGGCCCTATACGTCATCTTTCGATTTCGCAGAGCCCTGTGTTTTTACTAAACAGTCGCTACCCCCTAGTCTGTGCCACCATTCAATGGTTTCCCAAAGAATGGTCTCGCTTCTTCCGAAGTTACGCGAGCAATTTGCCTAGTTCCTTCAGCATCGTTCTCTCAAGCGCCTAGGTATACTCTACCAGTCCACCTGTGTCGGTTTCGGGTACGGTCTATATGCTAGAGCTATTTCCTGGAATGTTCAAAAAGCCTGATCAATCCAATAAGATCAGACAACATCTCGCATTCGTCACTACTAGCAGGCTCAGGAATATTAACCTGATTCCCATCGATTACAGCTTTCGCTCTCATCTTAGGGGCCGGCTTACCCTGCGTGGATTAACCTTGCGCAGGAAACCTTGGACTTTCGGCGA
>NZ_CP042424.1 GCF_006542395.2 Formicincola oecophyllae
GAAATAAGTTTTCACGTTCAGATGTTAATCTATGATTAAACAAAATATGAATATCATGTCGATTACGCGAACGTTTAATAATAGCATCAGCTAGAGCCACGTTTTGTCGCCCAATACCGCGAAGACGACTCTCTGTCTGTGCTCCCTGTAAATCAAGAATAATTTTCATAATTGTATTCCTTTGAGTTAAATTCGACGAAATTTTAGCTGCTCATATAACTGACATAAAACTATCCGATCACGCAAGTTCAAAGAATCAGTTGGAGGGGGAATATGTCTAACCTCAGGAATATTTTGTTGTTTTTCATCATTAATTTTTTCTATCTTAATTCTATTCTCCTCCGCCTCCTTAGAAGATCGGTCTAAATTCTTACATTCAATATGAGCTGGATTTGTAATTGATTTATCTAAATCAATGGAACGATTGTACCATTCAAGTGCTTTTACAGAATTCCCTTGAATTTTCATAAGGTGACCAAGCTGAAGGGCAACATCAGCGTTTCGATGGGGACTCATCCATACTTGCTTATAAATGTTTTCAGCTTGTTTAAATGAGGCCGAATCTTTAAGAGCATTTCCATATTGCATAAGTAAACCTGGAGTTGCTCCCCACCTATCTATGATGATCTGATAGAGTGCTGCAGCTTGGTCAGAATTTCCATTATCGCGTTCATTATCTGCACGAAGTATATATTCGCGACGCTTTTTTTTAAAGATAACATTTTGACACATCTTTAACATTTAAATCAAAACTCACTTAGAATGACAATGATTTTTAATTATCGAAATTCAGCTCGAGAATCAAGGATTTATTTTTTTAATCAAAATTCCAATCAAAATCATAATGTAAAATCTAATTCAGCTTCTATCTAAGTGGTCCACTTATAATCCATAAATAACCTTAAATACATTTTCCACAAAAGATAAATTATTTATTTACATGTTGTAATTTAACTTAGTAGAGAATCTTATTATTCAGAAATTTTTCTAAGCAGTTTATAGAGAGCATTTAAACATCCTGAATTTTCTTTAAGTTATTTATAATATTGGGCTAAAAATCCCTTGGTTTTAAGGGTGAATGAATTTTTTTCCTTAAAGATTAAGTATTATTTATATCTGCGAATGTATATGCACTTAAAACAACTCTTTAATATCTCACTTCTGAGCATCTCTATGTTTTTTCAGAAGCTTAGAAATACCTTGGCGTGTCATAGAGATTGTAGGATGACGACTGATTTCTGTCGGATTTAATCCCTCAGCAACAAGCGCCAGGATACGTTTATGCTGGGCCTGATCAGCAGGCCGGCCTCTATATTTTCCGCTTCGCTTGGCACGTTCAATGCCTTCAGCCTGCCGTTCCGCGCGGAGTCCAGTTTCAAATTCGGCGATGACCCCCAGGATTCCTAAGGTCAGGCGACCGGTTAGGCTGTCACAGTCGAAGGGCTGCTCTACAGCCCGCAGAGTGACCCCTTTATCAGCCAGGCATTTGGTAATCTGGAGAAGGTCTGGAAGGCTCCGAGCAAGTCGGTCGATGCGGGTAACCAGTACCGTGTCTCCTTCTCTCACACCATCTAATAAGGCTGTCAGCTGGGGTCGAGTTTTCTGATCAGCCTTGGTTCCGGTGGCCTGCTCCCGGAAGATGAAGCGGGCTCCGGCAGCCTCTAAGGCTTCAAGCTGAGGTTCTAGATTCTGATAGAGGGTGCTGGTGCGGGCATATCCTAGAACTTGTCCCATAACGAATAAATCACTCACAAATGCCTTTTTGGGTCTAGACCCTAAGTTCATAATTGAAACTAAATCTATTTCCAACTCTAAGTTACGGCCCCTTTCCCTTATACCCATGGCGCAACTATAATTATAGCCATTCTTCCTTCTTATGATCACTAAGACTGGATCTTATATAATTTTCTCTCTACCGGTCCACTCGCTCAATGCGATAGCGACTAGATGTGAGGATAGTGCCAGCATCGCTGAATCGTAGCTTGTCGCACTCGGGAAACCACACACCTTACTTATGTCTCCCCAGGTTACCAAAGGTAAAGAATAATACACAATATCTGATAGCTTTAGATCTGAAAGAGAACTTAAAACCCCTGTTTTTCTGGTGTTTATGAATCGCCACTCCATAACTGCAGAGGCCTCTGCACAGATTGGGCAGGGAGCTCGGCAGTTGCGCTTCATGGACGCTCGGGTAAGATGGGCGGCGAAATCAGGCCGTTGCTCGAGGCGTTCATCAACTTGGCGGAAGAGTTCGCCTTGAGCATAGGCCCCAAACAAAGGGGAAAGGGCCGCATAGCGACCTAATCCCGCCTCAAAGGGATTTTAGAGCAATGCGCTCAGCAGAATCAACATCTAACCCCGCCATGATCGACGGGAGCTGTGTCTAAACAGACTTCAAAAGTCCAATTTTTTCAGCGCACTCCGTGGATGACCTTGCTGGGGGATCTGCGCCGCCATGGGCGGATCACTTATGCCACTCTGTGCATTGGAGAGTATCTCTGCTCACGTTTTATTCATGCCTTAAAGCAGGGTAAGCCTTGCATCCTGGCACATGATGAAATCGGGGCTCAGGTAGGAGCCTGCCGGCGTACGGTGGTGGAAGCTCTCAAAACTCTGGAAAGCCTGGGCCTGGTGGTCTCCCGGACCAGGCGAGTGGCATTCTGGGCAAATGGCCGGAAAAGAATGGTTAACAGCGCTAAGGCGTACACACTTCACGCCGCTGCTGAGCTGCTCGCGAAATGGCGTCAGAAGGCCACGATTAAAACCCGTGAGATCATGCGCGCTGCCCGAGCACGGGCCCGAGAAACCCGCCGTTTTTTTCAAAGTGCAAATACACCACCGAATGTAAATAATCTTTTCTCTCTAGGGAGAAAGTTATCCACAGCCAAGACTCAAAAAGTCCTGCCTCTCAAGCAACAAGGGCCTAAAGAAGGTTTGGGAAGGCTGGAGGCGACTCTAAAACGTCTCGAAGCAACTATAAGAAAGCGAAAAAACCAACAATAGGTCTAAAATAAGAATTTTAAATAATCTCACTTTGGTTTGCTCATGAGTAAAGTCATTTATCTATGAACTAATTGAGATTTACAGGAGAGCCATGGACAGTGCTAAAGAAAATACATTTTTACGTAGTGACTAAATCAACGGCGGTTAATGAAATTTATAATCATAAGCGTTTCTCAAATATTCTGTTGAGTATGTCCAATCAAAAGCAACACTGAGCTTTTATTCTTCTTTACTAAGGCCATCCTCTTAACCCGACCGCGAAGTATTCTCTTTGAGACGAGCATAATTAATTCCTTCTTGTACGTTACAGTGACATTTAAAAACTAAAAGTGGCCTATATCAATGGGATTATTGTTCAAAAGTTACTTGTTATAAATTTATAAAGTCCATCTAAAATCATCATCGACTGATTATCATATCTGATCAATCTGTTCCCAAGGCCAAGGGGTGCATGCTTATACCAGACCGTATCCATCCTACTACGTCAGCGGACTTTGGGGTATCGACCGCCCAGCCTGGCTAAAAATTCAGAACATGACCCTACCTTTCAGCAAAGTAAAGGAAGTACTAAATTACAAGATAACATCAGATTTGAAGAAACCTACGCCCTTAAAACCTTTAATGAAAAATCCTAATAAACTACTCAAACGGATAAACAGAGAAAATCTTAGACCTAAAAACTTTTGTGCAAGGTGAACCAAGAACGTTAAAATCAAGAAAAAATGATCTTCTTTCCCATTTTGAGGAAGGAAAGTGGTTTTTATTAAATTCAATTATGAATAATTTATGGATGAGATCGGCTTTTGCCGCCAGACTGTAGGAAAGGCGCTTAAGGAGGCCCTAAAAATTCTGGGGATAGTAAATTCTAAAGATTGGCAGGTATTATTGAGAACCAAATATTCAGAAAAGAAGGGTTAACACCAGCAAGCTTCATATACTGCATGTGAATAGTAATCCAAAAAATAGATTTATTAAATATCTAATTGAAATTTCGTTGCCAGTATTATGGTCAGCCTCACGAAAAGGAGAGGTAGTTAGAGCGCGAATGAGTAGTTCATTAGTATTTTGTTTTTGATCTGATTTGTAAAGGGGCATTAAAAGCCTTACTTTTAGCATCACCACTTTCAATCTTAAGTGTTAGCTAGGTTTCATATTAACTCAACAATGGCTTAGGATAGAGGCATATAATAATTAATATTACTGTGCTGAATTATAAAGAAGCTTGCCAAAGCATATGAATAATTTTATTGTCTACCTTATCCAAGTTTACACGAAAACTTAACGTTGTCACTTTGTCTATATACCATCCACCATTAATCTCTGTAAGAGGAGTTAAATTAATGAAGCGTGGTTTGGTAGTGAGATGATGATATATAATTATAGATTGCTCTCCCGGAGAAATTTTTAGCTCACCCTCTGAAATATTATTATACCCGATAACATTCATAATTTTAGCTTGATTCGGATTATGATCAAAATAAATATTATTTTTACGATTAAAAGTTACGTCACTTCCACTAATACTCACTCCTTCTCCAGTTGCAAAACATAATCCCCCCCCTTGATGACCAGAAAGCAAATTAGCATTTAAATTTCCTGAGCGTGTAGCAGATATAATAGTGCTATTACCTAATTCAATGTTTTCTCCATAATAACCACATAAATTTTCATTGGTAACGCCATTTCCGTAAAGAGTAGAGGCTGATAAAAGAGTATGATAGGAACCATTCATAATACCTTCCTCACTATTATGAGAAATAAGTGTATCTACTATCTGAATATCAGCAACATTTGTTGTTGCGACAATACCGTGTCCTTTATGTGATGGTAAAAAATGAAAGTTACGTCCTGTAGGATGTTGGCCCGCTTCTTCAATAAAAGTACCACTGCCAATTTTCACATAACCTGCATATGTATCAAGGGATATCTCATCTCCTCCATCACTTGAAAACACTCCAGCTTCAATCGTGGCACTAACTATGTAACCTCCATAAGGGTTACCAGTCATCCGGACGCCTCCATGGCCATTAGCAAATGTTTCAATATTAATCCAAGGAAGCAAGATTAGAGGATTATTACCTGATTCGACATAAAATCCATAATTATCATTTGTTTGACTTAAAGAATTTGTTATACTCCATTGGGCGGGTTGAGTAGAATCCTTATTTGTTATAAAAAAACCATTTCCATAATTCCCTGTAGAAATCGCATTATTTAATCGACCAAAAGCAATAGATCCTAAACAAAATCCATTTCCACTTCCTGAAGATATTATGTCATCTAAATCTGCAAATATTTGATTATTTCCTATACGAAGACCACACACTTGAGAATCTTTTACAAAAGTTGATCTGCTAATACTAATTCCTTTAATGGAAAAGTTCTTTAAGCCTTCTTTAACTTCGATTATTGGTTCGGAAGGGGAAGAGATTTCTATCTTTGTAGATGAAGAATCATCCCCCTTAATAGAAGTGTCGTTATTGATGATATGGATTGTATGTTTAATGTGACAAATACCACTTCTATTTGAAATATGAATATCATGACTGTACTGAAGCAAATTATTAAGTGCTTCAGTATCATCGTGCATTCCATCACAATTATAAACAGTATAACTTTTATTATATTTTTCTGTTTTTTGTGAAGAAAGAGAAGATAAGAATACCCCATTAGCCCTTGATGGACTTAGTAATCTTCCTTGTATCAGAAGGAACATCGAAAAACATACTAACAGAATATTAGATATGTATCTAACCATTATATAGTATCATCAACTCAATTATGAATTTAAAAAGCCATAATGATCATCACCAAATATTCTCTCTAAGAGAATTTCTGTAGAATTTTTCCATGTTGTAGTAACCGTATTGCGCGGATGAGGAGCTTGACCTTTCTTATAAAGTCTCACCCATTGCTGTAATTCCTCACTTATTTTAGAAGGTGTGGGGCCTTTAAAATAAAAGGCTCCTTCACCTGCAACTTCGCGAAAAACTGATATATCACGAGCAATCAAATGACATTTATGATGTGCAGCTTCAACAAGGGGAAGACCAAAACCTTCCCCTTCAGAGGCTGCAATTAAAGCTGAGGTGTTTTGATATAAACTATCAAGAAACTCGTCAGATATACCTGAAAGCCAATAAAGCTTTTTATTAAATTCTGGATCTGCTTCAATTTCTGTACATAAATCGTCCATCATCCAACCTTTTTTGCCAACAAAAATCAAAATTTCTTTACCTCCCTTGCTCCAAAGCTCTCTCATAGCCTCAAGAATATCACGATAGCCTTTACGAGGTTCAATTGTGCCAACCATCAAAAAAGATGTACTGGTTTTTAATTTACTTAAAAGCTGACTTCCATACGAGGGAATACCCTTGGATGGTTTGCTATTAGCAAGATCTGCTGCCAGGGGAAAATAATCAAGGGCAATTGGTTGAGATGGCTTTATACTTAAAGCATGCGCAAAGAAATTTACTTTCTCCGCAGTCGTCTGTGATACGCAAACAATTTGCGTGGCTACTCTAAGTACACATTGAAACCACTGCTCTGTGGTATTCTCCATAGAGTTAGGAAAATATTGTGGCAATTCGAGAGGTAAAAGGTCATGAACACAAATTACAACTTTACCTCCTGCTCGCCTCAGATCTAATAAAACCTCTTCAATATTTTTTAAACGATCTGGTACCCAGTCGATTGATAAATAAATATCATCTTTATCAAATTCTACCGGAGAATCGGGGTAAACCCATGTAGGTGCACCAAAAACATTAGTAGAAAACTGTCGCGCATAGACAAGCCTATTCCCATCCATTCGGACGGGTTCAATACGATATCCTTTGGGAGGAGAGGCAAACAAGCTAGCCAAAACTCCTCGTACTACACGTTGAATACCAGTCTTCGCATCTGACTCTGCAAGTACTGTAACATCATATAAGATTTGACGCTGGCGAAGTGCAGGTTGTTGAAAATTAATGGCATGTGCTGTTCGCTCCCAATCATCTTTATCGGGACTTTTAGGAGCTGTAAATTCTGTCAACGCTTTTAATAGAACTTGCCTGCCTCCATCAGGGGAAGCCGGAAGGGCAGCAAGAAAACTTTGTATTTGACGAGCGACATCTTCCCCACGGTGGAATTTTGATATACTTTTGCGTCCTTCTTCACCGAGTGTTTTGTAACTTTCTGGTGCTTGGGCAACCGCATCTAATACACTTTGTAGTGTTTTATGATGAACGTTAGGCCCAAACGTAAGCTCTTCCTTGAGCGAAAGCTCTAAAAAAGCTCCATCACCTTGAACAATTACTGGGACCCCTGAAGCCATACAATCTAGAATTGTACCAGAAGTTTCTCCACGAGATTCCTTACGAAGTTGTATCGCAAGGTCAGCAGCATTAACATAATTTTGGTAAATAGCATCTGAAACATATCCAGTGATGCTAATCCCATATTCACAGCACATATCTTGAATATGATTACCAAAAGATGATTTTTCTAATTCACCTACAAATACGAGTTTCGCATTTTGATGCTTGGAAAGATTTGAATCTTTCCAAGCATTAATAATTTCTTCTGGTCGTTTACGAGCTTGAATATAACCAAAAACACAAACGAGATAATCATCATCATTCAACTTGAGAGCTTGGCGTGCAGACACACGTGCCGAACTTTCTTGAATATTTTTTAAGTGTGGTATTATAGATATTTTTTCTTGTAAAGCTTTTCCATAAAGCGAAATCGCTTGATTATAAGCCCATTTAGAATGAACAATAATTCCTGATGCATTCTCAAAAATCTCTGCATTGCACGGAAATTTAGTAACTGCATGATTTCTGCCTAAAGATCTCTCTTCTAAAAGGGCACTAATGCCATTAGTTTTATAGAGGACTCGAAAAAAATCTTCCTCTGGAAGGACACCGGTAGAAGATACAAAATTATATAGATCTGACAGGAAGTAATCGTGCAAGATCACTGCCCCTCTTATCTTCTTAAGAAGATCAATAACATAAAAACAATGTTCATTGTTACCTACAGAATAAATTATTTCTTCATAATCATCGGAATTACGTTTGAAAAAACCAGTGTCTCGTATAACAAAGTTTGCTAATATCCATTCATCGGTAATTATTTGACCCGGCAAAGGGACGCATTCAATTTCATAATGACAAGCAAGCTCACGAAGTAACTTACCAGAATAAGTTGCTATACCAGAATTAATGCCAGGAAGTGGTGAAACGAATGCAAGTTTAGGCTTTTGTCTTATGGATAACATGGGCCCAGTTATTTTATGAACTGCTCGTAAGGGCAAAGAACGTTCTTCAGATAGTTTTTCAAAGGAATCTAGTGCAACATCAGCAGATCGTTCCCATGTCAATTCAGAAGCTCGCGCTAATCCGTTTGTCTTTAATGAACGGTAGTATTCCGGGTCCCGTAATAAACGAGATAATTTTTTTCCCAAATCTTTGGGATCGTATGGATCAAATGTCTGTTCAGCTGAACCAACTACTTCAGGAAGGCTAGTAGCATTTGCAACGAAAGTCGGTGCGCCAGCAGCCATTCCCTCTAAGGCCGGTAATCCAAATCCTTCATGAGTTGAAGGAAATACAACTGCCGTACACATTTGATAGAGAGTTACCAGATCATCTTCACTAACGAATTGACAAAACACCAATCGTGTCGTGTCGATACCCAATCGCGCTGCCGCAAGTCGAAGGCGGCTCACTTCTTCATCAAAAAGACGACCTACAAATACAACTTGATAAACATTTTGTTCATCTGAGGATAAAGTAGATAAAGCCTTAAAGATAAAATCAACGTTCTTTCTTGGATCAACCGCCCCAACATGAAGAATAAATTTTTTACGCAAATTAAATTTTCGACGTAAGATCTCATGCTCAATTGTGTGTGAAGAGGCTGGAACAAAATTCTCTGTAGCACCCGCCATCATTACAGCAATTTTTTCAGGTGATATACCTAGCCATTGAATAGCTTCACGTTTTGAATATTCAGAAACAGATAACAATAAATCAGCACGTTTTAAAAATTGTGCTCTCCGTAACCAATGCCTGCGAGGACGTAGTTCTGAAAGATATCGTTTTGGATCAACAATTGGAATAAGGTCATGAAGCGTAACAGCAGTTAGAAAATTTGTATCAAATAAACCAATTGAAGTTACTGCATCATCAACGTAACCTTCAAATAAAGATCCAAGATGTACAATGTCAGGAGATAATTCCGCAATAAATTGCTCGCGAATTAATTCAGCTGCACGAGTGCGCCATCCATTCTCCTCATGTCGTTCTGCAGGGCTACCCGGAGGCAAGAAAAAATGTACGTTTTCTGGTGAAGTTAATGAAGCATATTTT